>NZ_JAPZBJ010000001.1:0-42082 GCF_027460215.1 Micromonospora sp. WMMC250
TGTCAGCGACCGACACGTTGGAGTTGTCGGCCACGAAGGCCCGCAGCTGGTCGGCGCGCCGCCGCACTGCCTGCGCAGTCGCCGCCGTGATCACCGACGGCAGCAGCGGCCGGCCGGTTTCCGTTGCCGTGGCGCGGTACCAGTGGTGGCGGCGTTGCCACGGGTAGCCGGGCAGGCTGACCGGCCGGCGGGGTAGGCCGCCTCCGGTGACGACTGCACCGTTGACGACCAGCTCGGCCGCGGTCAGCGCGAGGTGGTACAGCGGGTCGTCGGCGCGTACTTCGCACTGGGCGTCGACAGGTAGTGGTGCCGGTCCGAAGCCGGCGTCGACGACGGTGTCGAGATGTGCTGCGCTGATCCGTTGGGCGCAGCCTTCGGTGCTGCCTGCCGGGTGGGCGGTGGCGCGGGCGGTGAGTTGGCCGGTGGTGGCGGCCGGCTCGGCGGTGTCGGCGCACAGCAGCGGGATACGTGCGTCGTGCAGCGCGACGTCGGCGCCGGGCTGCAGCAGCATCCGCAACGCGTCGTCTATGCCCAGCTGACCGGCTGCCCAGGCGGCCGCCATCTGCCCGGCGCCGTGCCCGACGACGCCGTGAGGCGCGACTCCGACGGCTGCCCACAGCATGGTCGCGGCCACCTGGTGACAGAACAGGTAGGCGGCGTGCAGTTCGATGGGCGGGTCGGCGTGCAGGTCGGGCGTGCTTGCGGTCAAGGCTGCCAGGGCGGTGGCGCAGGTGGCCAGCGCCCGGCTGTAGTCCGGTGCAGCGGCCAGCTGCTGCCGGGTCTGGCGCGGGGGAAGCTCGGGCCCGTACCAGAACGCGACGGTGCGGGCGTGGCCGTCCGGGGTATGCCCGATGCGTACGTGTGCTGGCGGCTCGCCGCGGGCCGCCTGGTGCAGGGCACCGGCCAGGTCGGCGGCGGTGTTGCCGACGGCGGCGAGCCGGTGCTCGAGCCAGGACCGCCGGTGCGC
The DNA here is from genome assembly GCF_027460215.1 of Micromonospora sp. WMMC250. Lineage (NCBI taxonomy): Bacteria > Bacillati > Actinomycetota > Actinomycetes > Micromonosporales > Micromonosporaceae > Micromonospora > Micromonospora sp. WMMC250. Next base: position 968 of record NZ_JAPZBJ010000001.1, read on the forward strand.
GGCGGTGTATACGATGTCGTCCAGGTCGTCGCCGCTGGTGGACAGGCGGACGGCCATCAGCTCGGCTGCGCGGGCCAGGGCCTGCGGTGTGGCGGCGGTGATCGGCAATACGTAGGGCGGTGCCGGGCGAGCTGGTGTCGGCGGCTGCGCGGTGGACGCGGTCGCCTGTTCGATCAGGACGTGGGCGTTGCTGCCGCTGAACCCGAAGGCGCTGACGCCGGCCCGTGCGGGCCTGTCCGAGTGTGGCCACCCCTGGCTGGTGGTCGCGATGGTGACGGGAAGGTGGTCCCAGTCGATTCGGGTGGACGGCCGGTTCAGGGGGTGGGGCGGGATCTGGCCGTGGTGTAGCGCGAGGATGGCCTTGAGGAGACCGGCGACGCCGGCGGCTGCCTCGAGGTGGCCCAGGTTGGCCTTGGCGGATCCGATCAGTAGTGGTGTGTCGGGCTTGCGGCCCGGGCCGAGGGCTTCGGCCAGGGCGCGTACCTCGATCGGGTCGCCGAGCGGGGTGCCGGTGCCGTGGGCTTCGACGTAGTCCACCTCGTGCGGCGCCCACCCGGCCCGGCTGAGCGCTTGCCGGATGACGGCGACCTGGGCGGCGGCGTTGGGAACGGTCATGCCGCCGCTGGCGCCGTCCTGGTTGATGGCGGTGCCGCGCACCACTGCGTAGACGCGGTCGCCGTCGCGGTTGGCGGCGTGTAGCGGTTTGAGGATGAACGCCACCGCGCCTTCGCCGCGCCCGTATCCGTCGGCGGCGTCGTCGAAGGTCTTGCACCGCCCGTCGGGGGCGAGCGCTGCGGCGGCCGACATGGACACGGACACGGTGGGAGCGACGATGACGTTGGCGCCGCCGACGACGGCGACCTCGCAGTCACCGTTGCGCAGCCCTTGGCACGCAAGGTGCAGGGCGGTCAGCGACGCCGAGCAGGCCGTGTCGACCGCGATGCTCGGTCCGCGCAGCCCCAGGACGTAGGAGATGCGTCCGGCGGTGGCGGCGAAGGAGGTGCCGGTGCCGTAGAAGTGGTCGACCTGCTGCATGTCACGGGTGAGTAGTTGCTGGTAGTCGGCGGTGTTTAAGCCCAGGTACACCCCGACCGGCCGGCCGGCCAACCCGGCGGCGGGGTGCCCGGCGTCCTCGAGTGCCTCCCAGGCGACCTCGAGCATCAGCCGTTGTTGCGGGTCCAGTGACCGGGCTTCACGCGGGGAGATGCGGAAGAACTCGGCGTCGAAGCCGGCTACGTCACCGAGGAACCCGCCGCGGGTGGGTACCTGCGTGTCCGCCTCGGCCCAGATGGGGTCGGCGCGCCGTGCTGCCGGCAGTTCGCCGATCGCGTCGCGGCCCGCACGCAGCAGTTCCCAGAACTCCTGCGGGGTGTCGGCTCCCGGCAGCCGGCAGGCCAGGCCGACGACTGCCACGGCGTCGGCGTCGGCGTCGGTCTCGGGGTGCTCGGTGCCGTCAGCGGTGATGGTGGAATCGTCGGCCGCCGGCTGCTGCGCCGCGGGCGGTGGGTCGGCTGCTGGGTGGGCGGGCTGGTCGGTGGCGGCTCCGACGTCGATGAGATGAGCGGCGAGTGCGTCGACGGTGGGGTGCTCGAACACGATGGTGGCCGGCAGGGGCAGGCCGAATTCGGCCTCCAGCCGGGTCCGCAGCTCCACCGCGGTCAGTGAGTCCATGCCCTGCTCGAACAGTCCGCGGCGGCGCGGCAGGCGGTCGTCGCGGCTTAGGCCGAGCACCGTGCGACTCACTGCTTCGACCCGGTCTGCCAGGTCTGCGCCGGGTGTGGCGCTGGTCGGGTTGGCCGTGATGGCAGCGGGGGCCGGGGCGGCTGTGATGGCGGCGGGGGTCGGTGTAGCCGCGGTCACCTGGGCGAGCATGCCGTCGGCGGTGGCGCCGGTCGGCGACTTCGGTGTTGGGTCCGATGGGGCGGCCAGCATCTCGCCGATGACCTCGCCAGCAGCGTCGAGCATGCTGAGCCGGATTGCTGCCGGCGCCGTGGCCACCGTGGCGGCTGCGCTCTGCTGGCCTGGTTGCACCCCGGGCAGCCAGTAGCGGTCCCCGCCCCACGACGGTGCCGGCAGCCGGTGGTAGCGGCGGGGTCTGCCGGTGACCTGCTCCCAGTCGACCTGGAGGCCGGCGACGTGTAATTGGGCTAGGGTCTGCAACAGTGCTCGTTCGCCCGGAGTGTCACGGCGCAGTGTGTGCAGCACGGGTCCACGCCGCTGGTGGCGGGTGACGGCTTCGGCCAGAGGGCGGGACAGCACCGGGTGCGGGCCCACCTCCACCAGGCAGTACCGGTCTTGGCGTAGGAGCCGGTCGACGGCCGGCCACAGCTGGACAGGGTCGGTAAGGTTGCGTTGCCAGTAGGCAGCGTTCAAGTGCGGGTTGTCGGCCTCCGGGTCGACCGCGGACAGCAGGCGAAGTGACGGCGCGGCCGGCTGTAAATCGGTGAGCGCCCGGCCTAGTCGCGGCCCGCACGACGCCACCACCGGACTGTGGAACGCGTAGTCCAGGCCAAGCAGTTTGGAGCGCAGCCCGGCGGTCGTCAGGGCGGTCTGAGCGGCGTCGATGCCGGCGTGGCCACCGGACACCATGACAGTTGCGGGGCCGTTCACCGCGCCGATGACCGCGCCGCCGTCGAGGTCGTCAAGGATGGCCTGGACGGTGGCGGGGTCGGCGTGCACGGCGAGCATCCGGCCGGCGCCGGCGGTTTCCTGCAGGATCCGGCCGCGGTGCACGATGAGGCGAACAGCATCGGCGAGGCTCAGGCAGCCGGCGGTGTGGGCGGCGGCGACCTCCCCGACGCTGTGCCCCAGCACCGCGGCGGGCCGGATGCCCCGTTCGGTCAGCCAGCGGGTCAGTGCCACCTGCACGGCGAAGATGGCCGGTTGGGCGATGTCGGTGCGGTCCAGCCGGGAGTCGGGCAGGCGGCGCAGTTCGTCGACCAGCGACCAGGAGGCATGGGTGCGGATCAGGGCGTCACACTCCTGCAGCGTGTCGCGCACCACTGGCACCTGGTCGTAGAGGTCTGCGGCCATGGCCGGCCATTGGCCGCCCTGCCCGGAGTAGACGAGCACCGGTGCCGGCACGTCGGCCGCCTCGCTGGTGCCGGTGAAGCCGTGTTGCTCCCAATCGTCGAGAGCGGCCGTCAGGCTTTCGCGGTCGGCGGCGACCACAGCGTAGCGGTGGCTGTCGTGGCTGCGCCGGGTTGCTGCCGAGGCGAGCAGGTCACCGAGCCGGCCGGTGGTGGAGACCTGCTCACGCAGCGCGGCGAGCTGCTGCGGCACTCCGGCCTTGTTCGACGCGGAAGCCAGCAGCACGTACGGGCCGGCGGAGGGTGGCTCGGCGGTGGTTGCCGGTGCATCGACCGGCGATTCGACAATGACATGTACGTTCGTGCCGCTGAGCCCGAAAGAGCTGACCCCGGCCCGTACCGGACGGTTCAGCGCCGGTAGGTCGGTGCCGGCGGTGGGCACGGCGATGCGCGAGCCGGACCAGTCCACGGCGGTGGTGATCCGATCGAGGTCCGGTTGACCGGGAACGTGCCCGGCGTTGACGATCCACAAGGCCTTGAGCAGACCGGTGATGCCGGCGGCGGCGTCGGTGTGTCCGAAGACGGCCTTGCTGGAGCCGATCAGTAGCGGCCGGGTGTCCGCTGAGCGCGGCTGGTAGGCCTCGCCCAGGGCGAGCAATTCCATCTGGTCACCCAGTGGGGTGCCGGTCCCGTGCGCCTCGACGAAGTCGACGTCGTCGGCGGTCAGCCCCGCGTGCGCCAGCGCGGCCTGGTGCAGGTCGACCTGGGCCATGGCATTGGGGGCGGTCACGCCGAGGCTGCGCCCGTCCTGGTTGACCGCCCAGCCGCGGATGACACCGTAGACGTGGTCCTGGTTTGCGACCGCGTCGCTCAACCGTTTGAGGATGACGAATCCGCAGCCGTCACCGCGGATGACCCCGTCGGCGTCGGCGTGGAACGGGCGGCAGCGCCCGGTGGGGGAGATCGCCCCCACCCGGCTCATGAACACGCTCAGCTCCGGTGCCAGCATCAGGTTGACCCCACCGGCCAGTGCGGTGTCGCATTCCCCGGCACGCAGGTTTTGGCAGGCCAGGTGGACGGCGAACAGCGACGAGGAGCAGGCGGTGTCCACTGCGGCGGCCGGGCCGCGCAGATCGAAGGCGTGTGCTAGCCGGCCGGCTGCGAAGCTGAACTCGGTGCCCGGGGCGTATCCGGGGCCGATGCCGGCGATACCGAGTGTCTTGCTGTGCAGAAGGGCGTAGTCGTTGGCCAGGATGCCGACGAACACGCCCGTGCGGGTGGCCGCCCACTGCTCGCGGGTCCGTCCGCTGTCACACATAGCCTCCCAGGCGACCTCCAGTACCAGCCGCTGCTGGGGGTCCAGCGAACCGGCCTCGCGGGGGGCGATCCCGAAGTGTGCGGGGTCGAACCGGTCGATGTCGTCGATGAACGCGCCGACGTGGCTGGCGGTGGTGCCGGCACGGGTGCGGGCGGGGTCCCAGAATTCAGGGCCCCAGCGCTGCGGCGGCACCGGGCCGGTGATGGCGCCGGCGGCCAGCTGCGCTCCGAAGGCGTCGAGATCGCGCACACCGCCCGGGTAGCGGCATCCCACACCGACCACGGCGATGGGCTCGGCGGTGAACGCGGATGAGGTGGCGGCCATGTGATGCCTCCGGATGCGGGTCGGCACGGTCGGGGTGGGTGCGCCTCACGTCGTTGGCCCACGCCATCGGTCCGGGGTGGTGACGGGACGGTTCGTGGTGTCCTTGGGTGGAGGCTCGGGCCTGGTGCACGGCGGGGCGGTGCCGACCGACACCAGGCCCGAGAACCGGAAGAACGGGGCGGTGGGTCAGAACGCCGGCGCTGCGGTGGGTGCGCGCAGGGTGCCGAGGTAGGGGTGCCACAGATGGGTGGGGTCGTTCTCTACCGCGGTCACGGTCTCGCGCATGACACGCAGCACTTCGGGCTCCGACTCGTCGTACAGGTCGCCCTGCAACAGTCGGACGACGTCAAGGCGGTAGCGCGGGTCCTGGACGAACGAGGTGAACAGGATGTTGAGCCGGTAGTAAACGGAAATGAACTCGTACCAGTTGCGCACACCGTTGCGCAGTTTCTGTTCGTAGGCCGTGAAACGGTCCCGGGTAAATTGTCCGGCCTCGAACGCGGCGATGATGTCCCGGCTGGCGAATCGGGCGCTGGTGAGTGCGACACTGACGCCGCTGGAGAAGATCGGGTCGACGAAGCGGGCGGCGTCACCGATGAGCACGAACCGGTCACCGCAGATCTGCCGCATCGCGTAGCTGTAGTCGCCTTCGACCTTCAGCGGGCGCACCTGGGTGGACTGTTTGAGGGCGTCGGCGAGTTCCGGTCGACTAGATACGAAGTCCCAGAAGAACTTGTCCCGGTCGGTGTTCGCGGAGGCGAACCGGTGCTTCTGCGTCACCACACCGACGCTGGTGATCGTGTCGGTGATCGGGATCTGCCACACCCAGGTGTCCTTGATGGGCAGGAAGTGGATGTAAATGTAGTCGATCTTTTCGGGGTTGCTGGTGAGCGCTTTGCGGTCCAGGTTCTCGAACCAGCTGTGGATCGCGTATTGGTTGAACACCGGGTCGGGGACCTTCAACCGCATCTGCCGGCCGAGCATGGTCTGCCGGCCGGACGCGTCGACCAGCATCCGCGCGGTGGTGGTGAACTCGTCCGATCCGTTGCGGCAAGTGACGGTGACACCGTCCGGGTCGTCGAAGTCGGCGTTGAGTACCCGGGTGCCTTGCCGCACTGTGGCGCCCAGGCTTTCCGCGTGCTCGAGCAGGATCTGGTCGAACCGGCCGCGGTCGACGTGGTAGGTGTAGTCGCGGTCGACGCCGGGCTGGTCACGCTCGCTGAACAGAATTTCCGCTGCGCCGAAATCGTGCGCGAGCTTGGTGAAGTCGTTGGCGACGATGGTGCGGGTGTCGGCGGAGGTCCAGGCCGCCCCGTACTTGCGCGGGAAACCCGCCTGGTCGACCTTCGCCATCGCACCGGTCTCCAGCATCACCCGTGTCGTTGCCGGCACCAGTGACTCTCCGACGTGCTCGCGGGGAAAGGTTTCACCTTCGAACACAGCGACCGACAGGCCGGCTTTGGCCAGGTAGGCGGCGGCGGTGGATCCCGCCGGCCCACCTCCGATGATCACGACGTCAAACTCGGGCTCCATGCGCTCACTCACTCCGTTCCCACGTTGGTCATCTGTTGGGTGGCCGCAAGGTCAACCACCATTGCGGTGATGCTGCGTACGTCTTTGAAGTGCTCTGCGTTGACGTACTTGGCGGGTACGGAGGCGCCCAATTCCTCACGGATGAACGTCAGCAGGACGGCGGTGTTCATCGAGTTCAGCACGCCCCACTCCAGCAGTGGTGTGTTCTGCTGCAGTTCGCCTTTCTGGTCTCCGTCCAGGAACCGTTCTCGGATGAAGGCCATGAGTTGGGCCGAGATGTCGTCATGCGTCATGTGCTGGGTCCTCCCAGGAGGTCGATGTTGTGCGATTCGCCCGGATGATCGGGGTCTTGGTCCCCAGCGGTGGCTACGGCCGCCGCGTGTGGTCGAAGGTGCGGCCTGGACGCGACGGTCGCGGTGGCAGGGAAGGCGTCCGGTGCGCGTCATGTTGCCGGTGGCGGAGGGTCACGGCCGGACCGGGATGTCTGCGCCGTCGCAACCGGCATCAGGTGCCCTGGGCTGTGTGGGACGGGGCTGCGATGGCCAGCAGCGCCGATCGGTCGATCTTGCCGTTGCGGGTGCGCGGCAGTTCCGTGACGGTTCGGACATGGTCGACGAGCATGTAGCGCGGCAACTGTTGTGCGCAGTGCTGTCTGAGGGCCAGAGTCCCCGGCTGCCGATCGGGGTGTGGCAGCACGAATGCTGTCAGCCGGGCGTCCACGCCGGTTCCAGTTACGACGGCGACGGCTTCAGCGACGTCCGGGTGGGTGGTTAGGGCCGCTTCGATGTCACCGAGCTCGACGCGGTGACCGCGTACCTTCACCATGTGATCGCGCCGGCCCACGAAGTCGAATCCCCCGTCAGGCAGCACACGTACCAGGTCGCCGGTGCAGTACGGCCCTTGATGGCGTGGCCGGCCCCAGTATCCGAGCATCACGGTGGGTCCTTCGACGAGTAATTCGCCCTCGTCGCCGGGCCCGGCGACGCTGCCGTTCTCGTTTTGCGCCCATACCCGGTCTCCGCAGGCGGCGGTGCCGATGGGAACCGGCCGGTCGCGGTCCAGGTCTGCGGCCGCAAGTTCGTGATAGGTGCACACGTTTGTTTCGGTCGGCCCGTACAGGTTCAGTAGCCGGGCCGAGGTCCAGCCGGCCAGTTGACGCACGTGGGTGATGGCAAACGGCTCACCGGCGAACAACACCGCCCGCAAAGTCGCCGGCGCGGGCCGGTCGAGTAGCCCACCTTCACGGATCATCAGGGCCAGCGCTGACGGCACCGAGTACCAGATGCTGATGTGTTGGTCATGCAAGAGCTGAACCAGTTGTGCGGGTGCGTAAGCCAGGTGGCTCGGGATCAGGCATACGCACGCGCCGCCGGAGAATGCCGCGTACAGGTCGAGCACGGAAAGGTCGAAGGTCAAGGGGGCGTGGTTGGCGAACCGGTCCGCGGGCAGGGGCTGCAGTTCACTGGCCGCCCAATCGACGAAGGCGCGGGCATTGCGGTGGCTGACGCACACGCCTTTGGGCCTGCCGGTCGATCCTGAGGTGTAGAGGATGTACGCCAAGTCGTCGGCTGCGACAGGTTCATGGAACGACCGTGCCCGAGAGTCTGTATCGGTAAAATCTAGGCAGACGGTGCTGGGCTCGAGTTCGGTGCGGATCCGACCGGACAAGTCCGGCGTAGTCAGGACTGCGGAAGCGGCGCAGTCTCGAGCCATAGCCGCTACCCGCGCGATCGGTGTGTTGGTCTCAGCGGGAACATAAGCTGCGCCAAGCCGCAGGACGGCTTGCATGGCTGCGACCGTGGTGACTGATTTCTCCGCCCATAGCACCACCCGGTCGCCGTGGCCGACACCGTTGTGCCGCAGCACGGCGGCGAGAGTGTTGGCGTGCTGGTCGAGTTCGCGGTAAGTGACGGCATGCCCGGCGTCGGTGACGGCGAGGTTGTCGGGTTCCGCAGCGGCCATGTCGATGACGAGCTGGTGTAGGTTCACAGCCGCGCCTCTCGGGCGATGATCTCGCGCTGGATCTCGTTGGTGCCGGAAAAGATGGTGGCGGGGATGCTGTCGCGTAGTTGCTGCTCGACCCCAGTGGCGGTGAGATAGCCGGCTCCACCGAAAATTTGCACTGCGTCGATGCTGTTGGCGACGGCAGCCTCGGAGACCGCTATCTTGGCCAAGGCCACGGCCGTGGTGTGATCACGGCCACCGTCCAGCAGCCAGCAGGCCCGGTACAGCAACAGTCGGCTGCTCTCCAGGCGTTGCCGCATGCCGATGATGCGATGCGAGATCGCCTGGAAGTCGCCGATCGCCCGTCCAAACTGACGCCGCCTGCGGGCGTGCTCGGTGCATTGCTGCAGTTGCCGCTCCATTAGCCCCAGATATGCGGCGAACAGGCACCCACGTTCCCACGCCATCGAGTGCTGGAAGATGACGCTGCCTTGTCCTTCGCTGCCGAGCCGATACGCCACCGGCACCCGGCATTCACGAAACGCGACCCGTGAGGCCGGGCAGGATGCGAGCCCTAGCTTTCCCAGTGGGGGCCCGACTTCCACACCGGCCGTCCCAGCGGGTACCGCGAAGGCCGTGATGCCAAGGAAACCCGCGGATGGGTTGGTCACTGCATAGGTGATGAAGACGTCCGCGGCGGGCCCGTTGCTCGCGAATGACTTGTCCCCATTGAGGACGTAGTCGTCGCCCACCCGGTCTGCGGTGACGGCAAGCTGCCCAACGTCGGACCCGGCCGCGTCCTCGGTCATCGCGTTCGCGGCGACCAGCTCGCCGCTGGCAAGCCCAGCCAGTAAACGCTCGGCTGCCGGGCTGTCGCCGAAGTCGCGTACAGGAACGGCACACGCCAACAGGTGAGCGCTGATGCTGAACACAAAACCCGTGTCGGGGCAGCCGTGGCCGAAAGCTTCCAGGCACAGGGCTGTATCGAGCGCGCCGAGCCCGCCGCCACCGCTGTCGGTGGGTAGGCACAGGCCTACCAGCCCGATGTCGGCTGCGGTTTTCCAGTCGTCGCGGCTGAAATAGGAGCCGGCCTGTTCCCGGACCGTCCCGAGCCTGGCACGTACCGCGGCCAGCACATCGTCATATCGTGCTTGTTGTTGCGCAGTCAGGTCGAAGTCCAAGGCTTGTCACGCCTTCCCCCGTTGCATCGAACCGCCATGAACGCCGTCGGCTGCCGATCAGCGCGTTCCTGAACAGTCCACTTCTGAATGCTTGCTGGATCGGCGGGGACGAGGTCGCGTCTGCGCGATGCCTCGTGCGTGACCGGCTTGACGCCTTTACGGCGAGCCGGTCCATTCCCGACGTCACATGTGGTCGTGCGAATCCCCGTAACATCCGGTGATCCGGATGATGATGATCTCGACCGATGTCATCGTTATCGAAACGTACTTGGCTTCGCGCGGGCTCGTCAAGAGCATCCAGGCGGCCGAGCCCGGCACCAGCGGGTTCCTGCGAGGGTGACAAACACTGCGAATGAGCTCGATAAAGGGCACGTGGCGCCGGTAACTGCCCAGCTCACGAAGCTTTGTCCTTAATGGGCGATCAGCGATCCCGCGCGCCGGAGCAGAGCATGCGCGGCGATGGGCGCGATGTTCGCCTGTCGCCTGGCCAGTCGCAGGAGCGCGTCTCACGTGCCGGGTCCTTCGGCCAGTTTGGATCGAGTCGTAGAGGCGGCACCGTCGGGCTGGTCATGGTTGCGTTCGCGCAGTTGCTCCTCGGAGGTGTAGTCCACCCGCCGCATGGCGTAGCGCAGCAGGGGCGGCGCCATGAGCGACGTCGCGATCGCTACCAGGACGATGATGGTGTAGGCGGCCGTGCTCAGGACGCCGAGGCGGAGCCCGACCATCGCGACGATGACTTCGATGACACCACGGGCGTTCATGCCTGCGCCCAGTGCCAGGGCCTCCCACCGGTTCATTCGGCTGGCCCGTGCGCCGATGTAGGCACCAGCGAACTTGCCGAGGATCGCGACGGCAAGGACGAGGATCGCGGCGGCGAGGACCACTGGTTCTCCCAGGGCGGTCAGGTCCATCCGTAGCCCCGCTGTGGCGAAGAACAGTGGTGCGAGTACACCGAGCACGACCGCCCGCAACGGGGCGAGCCGGGCGAGAGTGAATTGCTTTGTCCGCCCGCTGGAATCTGCCGTGGGCGGTCGCAGGGCCGTGGTGGCGGGCTGCGAGCTACTCGGGGCACAGGTGCCGATGAGGATGCCGACGACGAAGGCCCCGAACACGGCTTCGAGTCCGAGCGCGTGCGTAGCAGCGGCACCCAGCAGCACGAGCACTACGGCGGTGGCAACCACGGGCCCGGAGTCGGACGATCGGGCGCTCATGCGCAGTGCGACGCGGACGATGGGCCTGCCTACCAGCGCTGCCAGGATCAGCACCGCCGCCAGGTACGTCAGTGACAGGCCGACCTCGCCGGCGTGCAGGCCGGTGGTGGCCATCGCTGACACGACAGACAGCATCAGCCACCCGAAGACGTCGTCCACCATGCCTGCGGACAGGATCAGCTGACCGATATTGCGGTGCAGCAGATTCATGTCTATCAGGGTCTTCGCGATAACGGGTATAGCGCTGACGCACATCGCGACGCCGAGGAACAGGGCGAAGACGGTGCGGTCTCCGTCGTCGGCTAGAAGTGAGGTCGGCAGCAGGTAGCCGGTCGCGATACCCAGGCCCAGCGGCACGATGAATCCCGCCACGCTGATGCGCGCGGCGGTGCTACCGCGGCGCCGTACCAGGGCAGCGTCGACCTCGGTGCCGGTGATGCCGACCAGCAGCAGCACGCCAAGTTGCCCGACCACGTCGAGTAGATGGAACTGGCTTGGGTCCTTGGGCAGCAACCAGCCGGCGAGGCTCGGTGCGAGGTGGTCGAGCACGGATGGACCGAGGAGCACACCGGTGCACAGCTCACCGACGACCGCCGGCATGCCGAGCCGCACGGCGAGCCTTCCGAGCAGTAGTGCCAGCAACAGGAGCAGGCTGATCTGGAGGAGGAACACCAGCAGCGGATGAGCCGCAACCGGTGCAACGGGAACTGCGAGCGCCAACGTAGCCTCCCAGGACTGCCGCACCGGAGAGGTGCGGTTTGCGGATGGCGGAGTGCCTCAGGTGCAGGGTGTGGCCGAGCGAGAGGACGGACTGTCGGGGCGGGGGTCGGTCTTAGCCGCGGCGGAAGTGCAGCCAGGGTGAGTGCGGTGGTCGACGGAGGGCAGCAGCTGCGCTCCTTTTTCTAGCTGGGTGGGCCACATGTCGGCGGCGACCAGCGACGGTCCTGGTGCACGGAGGGCACGTCGGGGCGGCACGATGCGGAGAACCTTCGCACGTCGACGGAGCGGTGGGTGATCTTGCTGCGGCAGGCAGTCGCCGCGAACCGTGCCGCCGGAACCGTCCTCGTGACTGTCCGGCCCTCCCCCCCGGCCGCCGGTCAAGCGTCCACCTTCACGGCTGTGGACGCTTGGCATGTTTCGTTTACGCCGCCGACGGTCGCCCGGCCATCATGAACATCGCCAATTGGCAATGTCAACAGGCGTGACCGATGATGTCGGATCGTCCGGATATATGATTCGCTGCGGTCGATCGGGATGCACGGGTCGAACGGCGGGCTGGTACCGCGGGGCGACACAGCGACCGAGACCTGACCGTGGTGCACTGCGGCTTGGCCCGTGAACGATCGGCAGGTGGGGACTCCGTCAGCGGGGTTGAGGGTGCCGCGCGCCACCAGGCATACCCAGGCGATGTCCGCGAGCACTGCCACAAGCGGCATGGTCAACGGTGCAAGCCGACCAGCGCGGGGCCGGGGTGTCCGCGAGCAGGTGGAAGTGGGGTGATTCGTCATGGCAGAGCCATCCGAACCGAGCGCCCGCGTCACCGCCGACGTATATTCACCACTCTTCCAAATCAACCATCGGTGGCCAGATTTCTGGTGTTTCGCAAAGTGTGCAGAGACTCTGAGCGCTAACCTCCCAGAGCGATCCGAGCGTCAGCAGGTCACCCTGGTGGCGGACCGAAGAAGGCGCCTATGGGCAGACAAGCAAAGTGGTCGGCCGATATCAATGCCGTAGCGATGCTCTAACGACGCGATCGCGACAAGGTGGCCGGAGAGCCATTGAAGGCAGCTTTCTGATAGAAGGAGCGAGGCGAGGCATCCCGGCTAGCTCAAGATTCAGCCCAGCCTTCACCTGGGTTGGATAAACGATGCGCAGTCATCTGACGACGTTGATACCTTCACTCGGTTAGACCCGCCCGGCCTCCCGCTCTCCAAACCCTTCAAGCGTCTAAACAGATCGTCAAACTACTACTGTCTCGGTGTTTGTGATAGGCGCGGCCGTCTGGCTGATCGATCCGCGCTTCGAATACTGCAATGGCTTCCAGCCCAATGTGTGAATTTCGTGACAGGAGTTGAGACCGTTACCGTCACCCTCGACAAGGCGGGCAATTGGTCAATTACCCCGCAAGGTCATATGCACCTTCCGCTGTTCGTTCAGAGCGAGCTAGGCATTGTCGTGGGGGATCGATTGTTGATCGCGGCAGACCAGCGTTCTGGAGTGTTCCGGACCAACACGATGAGTTGGCTCGATCGGGCATTCGGAAGTCTGGACGAATATGCTTAGGAATGTGGAACTATGACCGACGACGCACCTGTGGTTGCAGGCAGCAACGAATTAGAGGCGGTGCGGCTGCTGTTGGGCCGGCTGGGACTGACGGCTGAGCAACTACTCGGCGGCGCGCCGACGCCTGCCGACTCGGGACCACCGCCTCGCGGCGCCGAGCAAGAACTACCGGTACTCGACGAACCTGCAAGTGTCCATCGACGCCTACACCCGCCTGGTCATCGCCGTCGGCGAGCCCCAGCCGGGCAACCGCAACGACACGATCGTCTACCGCACCTCCGGCATTGACCAGAAGTTGGCCGGACGGCCCGTCATGGCCGGCGGCGGCTACCGCGGCAATCCCGAGGTGATCATCCCCTACCGCAAGAACCGCGACGGCAGCCCACTACCGGCCCGGAAGCAGGACCTGAATGCCCAGCACCGCACCGTCCGAGCACAGGTTGAACACACCCTGGCCAGGATGAAGAACTGGAAGATCCTGCGCGACTACCGCCGCGCCGCCCGCACATTGACCGCTGCCGCTTCCGGCATCGCCAACCTCCACAACATCGCCCTGACCTGGTGACCACAGACCCAGCCCCAGCCAACGCTCCACCCAGTTACGAGACAGCCCTTAGGGCGCTGCCAGCGAGGTTGCGACCGACGGATCGCACTGGTCAGGGCGCAGCCGCCACTGTGATCCCAGGGTCATCTGCAGGCTCGCACGACTACCGAGTTATTCGACTCGGTCGAAGGCATTGTGGCGACGGGAATAGATTGCAGTTCATCGAGCCAGTAGTTTGGTTCGACTTTTTGTGGAGAGTTCACAGCACTGTCATGGCCGCCCTATCAAGGAGCTGGGGTGGGATGCTTTGTCTCAGTCCCGTGAGCTGGTAAGTTGAATGCATGAACACCCACGCTAAGCGTGGATGCTCTAAATATGTATTCTCCCCCCTCGGACACCAGTTTTTGTGGGGATTCGCGAGAGATCAACCGGTCTCCGCGAATCATTCACCAAAGACAAGCACCCACGCGTATAGCGACCATCGGGGGACGGTTCCTGCTGCGCTGATATCGGTGCGACTCTGCTGGCGGCGGTCATGAGCCGCCGACCGCACCCCCCACACCGCGACGTTGAGCAGATCGTCGAGGCGCTCATTCCCGTCCCGCTGCCGGTCACACCGCCGGAATCGGCGCCCTGCCGACGTTGCCGTCACCCGCTGGCCAGACAACCGATGTGCTGTTCGATGTGGCCCGTCCGGATGCCGCTGGGCGGGTCACCGCTCGCCCGCTGCTGCGCGCTCTGGGCTGGACTCCCCTGCCTCGCCCTACACGTCGACGTCGTGCACGCCGCCATCCTCATCACCCCGACGCCAGCCGGTGCGCACGTCGTGGGCACCCGCGAGGAACTGCCCCTGCCGGCCGCCGCCCGCTACCTCTGCGGCATCACCGCGGGTGAACCGGTGCTCCTGGCCGCCCTCCCGGGTCGGAATCTGCTTGTTGTGCACGCCTCACACACCATCGCCGAGGCGCTGGCGGACCTGCACGCGCGGATCCTCAGGAACAACTCCGATGGCCGCTGACCCGGACCGCGTCGCAACGGCAAGGGCGCTGCTGGAGCACCTTGGCCTCACTCCCGCCGACCTCACCCGCACCGATGTGCGTGTCGTGCCATCCACCGCCGGCGCCCGGTCCCGGCGCAAATCCCGCCTGGGCCGGCACGCCGGGGAGCACTTCATGGCCGCGGCCCGTGCCTTCTACAACCGGGCCATCGCCGACGGTCACCTCGCGGCCGTGGACAGCCCCGCCCACGGGGTGCGCAAACCCCGCCGGCAGCCCAACACCCGCCGCGCCCTGACCCCGCACGAGCTGGAGGAGATCAACCGGGCCGTCCGCCGCGGCGGCAACGACATCATCCTCGACGCCCTGCTGCTGCGGCTGCCCACCGAAACCGCCTGCCGACGCGGCGGCGCCCTGGCACTGCGCCTGATCGACCTCGACACCGCGCACTCCCTGATCCGGTTGGCGGAGAAGGGTGGCACGCAACGGTGGCAGCCGATCACGCCGGCGCTCGCTGCCCGTCTTGCAGAGCACGCCCGTGCCCGTGAGGTGGTGCTGCCCACCGACGCGCTGCTGCGCTACCGCAACCGCTAACCCGCCACCTAACGCCGCTACGACCTGCTGTGGGCTCGCATCGGCCGGCAGTTGCCGTGGGTCGCCGCCCAGGGGATCTCCACGCATTGGCTGCGCCACACCACCCTGACCTGGGTGGAGCGGCATTTCGGCTACGGTGTGGCCCGCGCCTACGCCGGACGCACCGACAGCCGCGGACCCGCTACCACCATGTACATCAAAGCCGACATCCAGGATGTCGCCACCGCTCTGGCAGCCCTCACTGGTCAGTCACACCCACTGGCCGTCGAACAGCGAGGGCTTCCATGGCCACCGGCACAGCCTGACAAGTCCCCGATCTATCCGAGGTGATCAGTTCGAGCGTCACCGTTCCCGCGTCACACGCGAGCCTGCCGCTGGAGCCGATGACCTGCGCGTCAGTCCCTGCTTGGATCATGTCCGCACTGTGTTCAGCGGACGACGGCGTACAAGCCCGACGGAGCCGTTGCCGGTAGGCGCTTTTCCATCTGCGGTAACGGGTCGGAGGTATCCGGCTGTGTCAGACCGTGCACGTACCCTCCGGTCGTCAACCGCATCAGATCGAGGAACCGATGATTCCCCCGACGATCGACCCGCAGACCATGGCACCGCTCGCGTTCATCCGCCTGCTTCACCAACAGGGCGTTGACCAGACGCATCTGCCGGAGCCGATGACCTTCACCAGCGTCCTGTCGTTTCACGACGCCGTGGAGCACTTCTTGGTCCTGGCAGGCGAACACCTCGGTGCTAACCTCCCCGACCACATTCAGTTCATGAAGTACTGGGCGGAGTTGCAACCGAAGAAGCTCAGCGGTGGTGTGGATCTATCCGGCAAGGTGGGGATGGACCGGCTGAACCGCCTCCGTAACGGGTTCAAGCACGTCGGGCAGATGCCGGGGCTCGCAGCCATCGAACAGGCCCGCGCCGACGTCGCTGCGTTCTTCGAGGACAACACGCCCAAGGTGTTCGGTCTCGAGTACAGCGGTATCGATATGACCGACCTCATCCACCAACCTGAAGCGCGAGCGAAGGTTAGGGCAGCGGTCGATGCCCACATCGCCGGGGATCGCCCAGAGGCCATGGCGCTGTTGGTAGAGGCGTTCGACCAGTTGGTGCATGAACACATCTATCCCCAAGGGTTCAGTGGCCCAGCGTTCACCTTTGGTCCCCGACTCTCCCGCCCTATGAGCCGGGGAGGTATCGAGGCAGCCGTTCGTTCTGTGGAACGGCCCTACGCGGGACTTAGCCGAGCACAGGAGCGACTAGTCGAACAGATCGATTGGATGACCCGGGTGACGTCCGAAGGGCAGCGCGCCCTGCGGATGATCGCCCTGAGGATCGACTTCCGGGAGTATCACCGGTTTCAACAACTCACACCCGAGCTCTTCTACACCGGCGCTGGACGCCAGGTCTCGCGGAGCCAGAGATACGCGCCCAGCTCCAGCGAGTTCGACTTCTGCCACCAGTTCGTAATCAGTGTGGCTCTTCGAGTCGCCGAGTTGGGGAAACACCTTGTCCTGCCTTCCTGGCAGGAGGGCTGGGAGGCATAGCCGTACCGCAATGCCGCGGTACCTGCGCCACGGAGCGGGCTTTGTGGAGCCAAGCGCCCCCGAATCGGGCTAGGGCTGAGCACGGTGGCGGCGAAGCTCGCCCTCCTCGCTCTGGCAGATGGCAAGGCGCCGGCGTCGTGCGTACTCCGTCTAGCTGACAGGGGTGGGTGACGTGGTGGTGCGGGTGAGCATGCCGATGGCGGCGAGGGCGCAGCATCCGGCGACGGCGGTGAGCAGGGGTGTGTATCCGGCGGTGGTGTGCAGGAGGGTGGCGGCGGCGAGGGGTGCGGTGGCTTTGGCGATGGTGACGGGTGCGGTGAGTCGTCCGGCGATGGTGGCGTAGGCGGTGGTGCCGTACCGGTCGGTGAGCATGGCGGGGGTGGCGAGGCTGGTGATACCAAAGCCGAGTCCGAAGCCGACGACGGTGATGACCGCGCCAGTGCGGGTGCCAGCGAGCAGCTGCATGGCGAGCACGGCGCAGGCTTGGATGGCGAAGACCGCGGCGACGATGGTGGTGACGCGCAGGCGTCTTCGGGCGGCGGTGAGGACGAGTCGTCCGGTGACGGACAGGACGCCGAGCAGTCCGGTCATGGTGGCCGCGACAGTGGCGGGATGTCCACGGTTGATGAGGTAGCCGATGAGGTGCACGGTCATGGTGCTGGTGGCCGCGCCGTGCGCGATCAGGGTCGCGGCGAGGATCCAGAACCGGGCGTCGCGCATCGCGGCCCGGGCGACGGCGCGCCGCTGGGGGTGTCCTGGCCGGGTCGGGCTCGCGGGCTTGGTCGTTGCTGCCGGTGGGGGCCGGCGGATGGTGAGTCCGTGCAAAGGGACGGTTACCGCGCCGTGGACGGCGGCGAGGACGAGTAACGTGCCGCGCCAGCCGAGGTGGGCGGCAAGGACGCCGGTCAGGGGCATGAAGATGGTGCTGGCGAATCCGGCGACGATGGTGACGGCGAGCAGGGCGGTGGCGCGTCGGTCGGGGGTGAACCAGGCGACGATGACGGCGAAGGCGGGTTCGTAGAGGACCATCGCGCCGGTGATCCCGATGCCGATCATCACTCCGTACAGCTGTCCGATGGTGTGGACCTGGGACCACGCCACGAGCAGGGCGGTGGCGGTGATCGAGCCGGTGGTCATCAGCGCGCGTCCGCCGTGGTGATCCAGCCACCGGCCGACGGGGATCGCTGCGAGCGCGCCGGCGAGCACCGAGGCGGTGAGCGCGCTGGTGACCGCGGTGGTGGAGGTGCCGAGGGTGGCGGCCATCGGGGTGAGCAGGACGGCGTAGGCGTAGTAGAGGGTGCCGTAGCCGATGGTGGAGGTGACGGCGAGGGCGGCGACGATCCGCCACCGGTGGTGCCCGCCGACGGCTGCGTCGGCGGGCACCGTGATGGTGGTGGGCATCAGCTGCTGCAGCAGCCGCCGGTTTGCGCGTCGGCGGGGGCGGCGTCGAGGGTGAGCAGGCTCAAGGGTGCGGCGCGCAGCCCGCCGGCGATGCCGGTGGCCAGGCCTCGTCCGGAGCTCGGGGTGGCCGGGGCTGGCCCGCAGCAGCTGTCGGCGTTGGCGGACACGTCCGGGTTGCTGTTGCACACCCCGGTTTCGGGCAGGTCGAGTTGGACGTCGTGGGCGGCGCTCCAGTCGCCGGCGAGGGCGGCGACGACGGAGCGGACCTGCTCGTAGCCGGTGGCCATGAGGAACGTCGGCGCCCGCCCGTAGGACTTCATGCCGACGGCGTAGTAGCCCGGCTCGGGGTGGGTGAGCTCGTTGACGCCGTGTGGGGGCACGGTGCCGCAGGAGTGCTCGTTGGGGTCGATCAGCGGGGCGAGGGCGCGGGTGGCGCCCATGACCGGGTCTAGGTCGAGGCGCAGCTCGGCGGCGATCGTATGGTCGGGCCGGAAGCCGGTCGCCGCGACGATCCGGTCCACGGAGATGGACTCTTCGCTGCCGTCGGCGTGCCGCACCACCACGCTGACCCGGCCGTCGGTGGGGGTGAGGGCGTGCACGGCGAAGCCGGTGAGCAGGCGGATCCGGCCGGCGTCGACGTGCGCGCGTAGCCGGGAGCCGAGGGCGCCGCGTGCCGGGAGGGCGTCAGCGTCGCCGCCGCCGTAGGTGCGCGCCGGTGAGGTGGTGCGGATTGCCCAGGTCACGGCGGTGCCTGGATGTTCGGCGGCGAGGTCGGCGAGGGAGAGCAGGGTGTTGGCGGCGGAGTGACCGGCGCCGACGACGAGGGTGTGCCGGCCGGCGAACCGGTCCCGGTCGGCGCCGAGGACGTCAGGCAGCGCGTGCTCGAGGTGCGCCGCGACGTCAGCCTCACCCCGGGCTGGCAGGCCGGAGGCGCCGAGGACGTTCGGAGTGCCCCAGGTCCCGGACGCGTCGATGACCGCGCGGGCGAGCACCTCCTGGCCGTCGGCGAGGCGGATCAGGAACGGCGTGCTGTCGCGGCCGGCGGTGCGCAGCCGGTCCAGGCCGACGCGGCTGATCGCCTCGACCCGGGCGCCGTAGCGCACGTGCGGCTTGAGTTGCGGCAACTCCGCCAGGGGCTGGAGATAGTCGCCGGCCAGTTCCGCGCCAGTGGGCAGGGCCTCCAGGTCGGGGGCGACCCAGGCGGCGTCGTCGAGGAGCCGGCGGGCGGCGGGGTCGATGTTGTACCGCCAGGGGGAGAAGACCCGGACATGTCCCCACTGCCGCACTGCGGCGGCGGGGGTGTCGCCGGCCTCTAGGACGAGGAACGGCAGGTCAC
Source organism: Micromonospora sp. WMMC250 (assembly GCF_027460215.1). NCBI lineage: Bacteria > Bacillati > Actinomycetota > Actinomycetes > Micromonosporales > Micromonosporaceae > Micromonospora > Micromonospora sp. WMMC250. Next base: position 20,208 of record NZ_JAPZBJ010000001.1, read on the forward strand.
GCTCGTGCAGGTGCGCGGCGGTGGCCAGGCCGACCGGGCCGGCGCCGATCACCACGACGGGCAGGTCATCCAGGGTGCTCATCAGGTATCTCCTCTGTGTCGAGAGTTGTCGAATCAAACAGGTAGACGGCGGCCATGCGCCTGAGGGGAGGGTGGGTCAGGTGATGACGGGGCTGCGGCGTTCCAGCAGGATCACGTCGCGCCACCGGCCGTGGTGGCGGGCGACCCGCTCGCGCACGCCGATGACCCGGAAGCCGGCGCGTTCGTGCAGGTGGAGGCTGGCGGTGTTCTCGCCGAAGACACCTGATTGGATGGTCCAGACGCCGGCGGCTTCGGTGGAGGCGATCAGGGCCTCCAAGAGCGCGCGGGCGACGCCGCGGCCTCGGGCGGCGGGGTCGACGTAGACGGAATGCTCGACCACGCCGGCGTAGACCGCGCGGGCGGAGGTGGGTGAGACGGCGACCCACCCGAACACCGTGTCGTCGGCGGCGACGAGGCGGTGCTCGGGCAGTTTGCCGGCGTCGAACTGGGCCCAGGTCGGCGCCGTGGTCTCGAAGCTGGCGTCGCCGCCGTCGAGGCCGGCCTGGTAGATGGCGAGCACCCGTGCGGCGTCGCCGGCCGTCATGGGGCGAACAGTGATGTCGGCCATCAGCAGGCTCCGTTCGGGTGGGGGGCGGGTCGGCCCATGACGACGTCGGCGGCGGAGGGGAAGCAGTCGACGCAGGCGTCGTTGATCCGGTAGTGCCGGGCGGTGCCGACCGCCTCGACGAGCACGAACCGCACGTCGGTGAGGATCTTCAAATGTTGGGAGACGGTGGACTGGGCCAGGCCGATCGCGGCGACGATCTCGCCGACGTTCATCGGTCGGGCATGGCGGGCGAGGTACTCGACGATCTGGACCCGGGTCGGGTCCGCGAGGGCCCGGAACCACGATGCGTACTGCTGCGCGGTGCTCCGGTCGAGCAACTCGTCCACAACCCCACCCTTCTATCGTTTATCGCCGATCGACGATGAAACTGTAGCGTGCGTGGAAGCGGCGAGACAGACGGTGGCGACGACGAGGCGGGCGATCGCTTCGAGCGTGTGCGGGTCGACGCGGTCTGGGGTGTCGGCGGGGCTGTGGTAGCCGGCCATGCCGGCGCCGATGCCCACCGCGGCGAGACCGGCGGCGGCGTAGCGGCGGTTGTCGGAGGCGACCGGCCCGGCGGCGAGCGGAAGGCCGGTGTGCCGCCCGGCCTGATCGAGTAGGGCGAGCAGCGCGTGGGCCGGCCCGCCGGCCTCGACCGCGGCGGCCTGGTCGAGCAGCCCGGCGCCGTCGACGTTGATGACCAGCGGCCGAACGTCGCCCGCCTGCAGCTGCTGGCTGTGGTGGGCCGAGCCCAGCGCGCCGACCTCCTCGGCGTCCAGCAGCGCGACACCCACCCCGACCCCCACAGGGCGGGCGGCGGCAAGAATTCGGGCGGCTTCCAGGACTACCGCGACGCCGCTGGCGTTGTCCGACGCGCCGGGCTGACGCAGACCGGGACGGTCGCCGACGCCGTCGTAGTGAGCGGTCAGCAACACCTCGATCCCGCCCGCCTGCGCCGCCGGGAACCTCGCGTGGATGTTGGTGCCGGTGACGTCGCGGCGGCGTAGCGGGGTGTTTGCGCTGCACCAGCCCTTCCCGGTGACGGCGGCCAGGACGGCGCGGTGGGTGCCCGCGTCGAGGGTCAGGATGGGCAGCGGTCCCGGGTCCGGTCCGGCGAGGACCGTGTACTGCCAGCCGTCGGCATCGACGGCCCGGCTCAGCAGTAGACCCGCGGCGCCCGAGGCATCGCGGGCGGCATCGAGAGGGTTCCCGCCGGTGGGCACCACTAGCCACCGGCCGGCCGGGTCGCCGCTGCCGGCCACACCCAACGGGCCGCGCCTGACCTCAGAAGTGTCGGCTGAGGCGCAGTGGACCGCGACCTCGCGGCCGAAGGTCAGCCGCGTCGAGGTGTCACCTTTGCCCCAGACGACGGTCGGCGCCGCGTACAGCTCGGGCACGTTGCGGACCGGGAAGTCGTCGGTGTCGACCGTCGCGCCGAGGTTGGCAAGGTGCGCGACGAGCCAGGCGCGGGCGGCGGCGCCGCCGGCGGTGCCGACCCGCCGGCCGGTGAAGTCATCCGCGGCGAGAGCGGAGACCGTGGCGGCCATCCGCTCGGCTGACACCTGGGGCAGGATCGCGTCCAGGTGGGCGGCCGATCCCGATGGGGCGCTCATCCGCAGCACCCCTGACCCGTCGTGACGGCTTCGGTCTTCGCCTCGGTGCCGCAGCAGGAGCTGGCCGCTTCGGCGGCCTGCCGAGTGCCGCAGCACGGTCCCGCCGTCGCCGAGTGCCCGTCGGGCGGGAGGATCGAGCCGACCGCCTGCGCGGGGCTGCCGCAGCAGGAACCGGAACCGGTTACGGCCAGGGCGGCGCCCGGATCACCGGCGAACCCGCCGGCCGTCGCGGGGCTGATCTGGGTGTTCTCGCTCATCACACAACCTTTCGATCAGGGTTACCGGGCGCCGATCAGGGCGTAGGCGTTGTCACGGATCTGGTCGAAGTGCCTCTGCGCCCGCTGCGCCGCGGTGGACACCCGCGCACAGGAGTCACAGAACCGCGCTCCCGCCTGGGCTTTCGCCGTGCGTCGTGCTGTGCCGAACATGACGACTCCCTTTCCACGACGCCTGTCTTGACGTCTGTCGAATCAGAGAGTTGCACGCTGCTTAGACACCTGTCAACCTAGAGGCATGTCAAAGCAAGCTGCGTCGCTTCCCGTCATCGACCTCACCGCCGACACGCCGTGCTGCCCGCCGCTGGCGCAGAGCCCGGTGCCGGCGCAGACCGCCGCGGTGCTCGCGCCGGCGTTCAAGGCGCTCGGCGACCCGGTGCGGCTGCAGCTGATGTCGATGATCGCCTCCGCGCAGAGCGGGGAGGCGTGCGTCTGCGACCTGACCCCGGCGTTCGACCTGACCGGGCCGACGATCTCGCACCACCTCAAGACGCTGCGCGAGGCCGGCCTCGTCGACGCCGAACGCCGCGGCACCTGGGTGTACTACCGGGCCCGGCCGGCCATCCTGCGCCAGCTCGCCGGACTGCTCAGCGTCGAGCCGGCCGCCGTCGCGTGAGCCGCGCCCAGCGCCCGCCGCTGCGCAGGTGCTCGGCCAGGGCCCTGACGGCGTGGGTGGCGTCACGACCAACGCCGCGCAGGGTGTTCGACGAGAACGACCGCTGGAACTCCAGCCCCAGGTAGGCCAGCGCGGGGTGAGTGGTGGAGACTCCACCGACGTGTTCGGGCATACCGGCAGGCGTGAGGGCGCCGAGCGCGGCGAGATATCCGAGGTTCGGGCGGTAGCCGGTCGCGAGGATCACCGCGTCGATCGGCTCGGACGCACCATCGGGCCACCTGACCCCGTCGGGGGTGAAGGCGGTGACCATGTCCCGGCGGGTTAGCAGGCCGCCCATGATGGCGTCGCGGTAGACGCCGGTGTCGAGCACTGCGGCATGGCGGATCAGGCGGGTGAGCACCGCGCGCGGGAGGCGGTCCGCCCTCGTGGCATGCAGCCAGTGGTGCAGGTCCCGACCGCGGATGCGTTGCGGCACGAACTGGATTGGCGCCCGGGTGGCCAGGGTGCCCCGGGCGATCGGCGCCAGTTCGTGGGCGATCTGGATGGCGGAGTTGCCGGCGCCGACCACGATGACCCGCTTGCCGGCGTACGTCTCGGGCCGCCGGTATTGCGCGACGTGGCGCACCTCGCCGGTGTAGTCGCCGAGACCAGGTAACGCCGGCAGGTGCGGGTTTCCGAACGAGCCGCTGGCCGCGATGACCCCCGCCGCCGCGATCTCGTCGCCGCTGTCGGTGCGCACCAGATAGCCGCCGCCGGGGCGTTGACGCACGGCGGCGACACGTACGCCGGTGCGGATGTCGGCGTCGATGCCGCTGGCGTAGCGACGCAGGTAGGCGACGACCTCGTCGCGCCTCGGGTAACGCTCGGGATCACCCCCGCCGAACGCCAGGCCAGGCAGCGCGCTGAAGCGGGCCGGGGAGAACAAGGTGAGGCTGTCGTAGTAGTCCGGCCACGAACCCACCGGCTCGGCGCCTGCCTCCAGGACGACGGGCCGCAGACCGGCAGCCAGGACGGCGTGAGCGGCGGCGAGGCCGGACTGGCCGCCACCGACGATGATCACAGATTCTCCAGAGGTGGTCACCTCCTCATCGTATCGTCATTTCGTTGAATGACAATATGACCGTGGTGGGGAAAGGTGGCAGGCATGGATGAGCCCACGCCCTCGCAGGTGACCCCGCCCGCGACGGCGACTCCCGCAGGCCCGAGCGGACTGGCGCCGGATACCCAGGAGTTCCTCAAGGCGCTGGGCAGCCCCACCCGCCAACGGATCATGATGCTGTTCGCCCAAGGCGCCGAGCTGTCCGTCGGGCACGTTGCCGAGCGCATCGGGATCAGCCAGGCGACCGCGTCGCAGCAGTTAACCCTGCTGCGCCGGGGGCGGGTCGTGACCTCGCGGCGCGACGGCAAGACGGTCTACTACCGGGCGGACCGCGACGGCGCGCAGGCAGCGCTGGCCGAGCTGCAGTCCTACCTCAAAACCTGCTGCTGACCCGATTCACTCCGACAAGGCGAACACCCGCCAATCGGCCAGCCGTCACCGGCGGCCAGCTGCCCCATGAAGGGCGGCACCACCCCGGATCATCAGGTGAGTCCGGCCTGACGCTGGTCAGCCCTATCGGCCGGGCCACCCCGCGCACCGCCAGGTAGCTCTCACTTACCCCCGCTTGACACTCGCGGGCTTGCTCAGTAATCATTGAGTCAATGATTACTGAGCTTGCTTCCCTGCAGGGGCGCGCCCGGATCCACGCCGCGCTCGGCGACGCGGCGCGCCTGGCGATCGTGGACGCGCTCACCCTCGGCGACGCCTCCCCCGGAGAGATCGCCCAGGACCTTCAGATGCCGACGAACCTCATCGCCCACCACGTCAAGGTCCTCACCGAAGCAGGCTTGGTCGTTCGGGATCGGTCTGAGGGCGACCGGCGTCGCACCTACCTGCGGTTGCGGCCCGAGGCCCTGACCGCGCTGAACCCGGCGCCGTTGACCGGGGTGCGGCGCGTGGTGTTCGTGTGCACCCGCAATTCCGCCCGCTCGCAACTGGCCGCCGCCCTCTGGTCGGATCGCACCCACACCGCAGCGGCGTCCGCGGGAACGAAACCCGCCCAGCGGGTCCACCCGCGTGCCGTCGCCGTCGCCCGCCGCCACGGGCTGGCACTGAACCCGACCGGCACCTCTCACGTCGCCGACATCGTGCGCGACGACGACCTGGTCATCGCCGTCTGCGACAACGCCCACGAGGAACTCACCGGGCCGGTGCGGCCCCGGCTGCACTGGTCGGTGCCCGACCCGGTCCGGGCCGACACCGACGACGCGTTCGAGGCCGCGTTCGCCGACCTCGCCGACCGCGTCGACCGCGTCGCCCCCGTCATCACCCCCGCCGTGGATCCGGGAGAGCACCGTGACTGACACCAGCCCCCACCCGCTGCAGGAAATCTCCGTCGACCAGCAGGTCGCCCTGCGCACCGCGGCCACACGCCTCGCCGCCGAATTCGCCGGCATCTACGGCGCCGAGACGATCGAGCGGTTCCTGCAGTCCAGCTACGACCAGTTCGCCACCGCCGGCAGCATCCCCAACTACCTGCCGCTGCTCGCGGAGCGGTTCGCCCGCCAGCGCCTGCGCGCCCTCGCCCGGGTCGAGGGTCACCACCGCGACGGCCGGCCGGTGGTGCTGTTCCTCTGCACGCACAACGCCGGCCGCTCCCAGATGGCGTTGGGCTTCTTCACCCACCTCGCCGGCGACAACGCCGTGGCGTGGTCCGGAGGGAGCGAGCCCGGCATCGAGGTCAACCCCGCCGCGATCGCGGCGATGACCGAGCGCGGCATCGACATCACCGACGAGTTCCCCAAGCCCTGGACCGACGAGGTGGTCCGCGCCGCCGACGTCGTGGTCACCATGGGCTGCGGTGACGCCTGCCCGGTCTTTCCTGGCACCCGTTACGAGAACTGGGACCTCGACGACCCCGCCGACCAGGGCCTGGCCGACGTCCGGCCGATCCGCGACGAGATCGAACGCCGCGTCCGCCGCCTGCTCGATGACCTGAACGTCACCGCCACCCGATAGACCCGCCGGCCCGATATCGGCTCGCACCGTTAGCGCACTAGGAGAGAACCAACTGATGACCATCGCACTTTGGCGGCGCCTGCTGGCCGAGTTTCTCGGGACCGCCCTGCTGGTCACCGCCGTGGTGGGCTCCGGCATCATGGCCACCACTCTTTCTCCGGACGACGTCGGGTTGCAGTTACTGGAGAACTCGATCGCCACCGCGTTCGCCCTCGGCGCGCTGATCCTGATCTTCGGCCCGGTCTCCGGCGCCCATTTCAACCCGGTGGTCTCCGCCGCCGACTGGTTCCTCGGCCGCCGCGCCGGCACCGGCCTGTCCGGTAGGGACCTGGGCGGCTACGTGGCCGCTCAGGTCGCCGGGGCGATCGCCGGGTCGGTGCTGGCGAACCTGATGTTCGACCTCACCGCGGTCGACTTCTCCGCCAAGGACCGGGCCGCCGGCCACCTGTGGCTCGGTGAGGTCGTCGCCACCACCGGCCTGATCCTGCTGGTCGTTGCCCTGGCCCGCTCCGGCCGCGCCCCCGTCGCCCCGGCCGCGGTCGGCGCGTACATCGGCGCCGCGTACTGGTTCACCTCGTCCACGTCGTTCGCCAACCCGGCGGTGACGATCGGCCGGGCGTTCACCGACACCTTCGCCGGCATCGCCCCCGCCTCCGTCCCCGGCTTCGTCATCGCCCAACTGGTTGGCCTCGTCGTGGGCATCGGCCTGCTGGCTGCGCTCTACCCGGACGCCGGGAGGGCCGCCGACCAGGTGGTCGTTCCCGCTGACGACCGCGACCCGGCACTCGATCACCGCGCATGACCGTCACTAGCGAGCACCGTGGCGGGGACAAGCCCCGCCGGGAGTTCCTCAACCCGGCTCGTCACGTCGGCCGGTACCGGCTGCTCGACCGCAACAGCGACCCCGAGAGCTCCCGGCCCTCGCTTTTCGACGAGGCGCCGGTCAACCGGCTCCGCGTACCGCACTGCCAGAAAGGCACCTGATGTCCGACAAGCCCAGCGTCCTGTTCGTCTGCGTCCACAACGCCGGTCGCTCCCAGATGGCCGCCGGTTGGCTGCGCCACCTCGCCGGTGACACCGTCGAGGTCCGCTCCGCCGGCTCCGCCCCCGCCGACACCGTCAACCCCGCCGCCGTCGAGGCCATGCGCGAGGTGGGCATCGACATCACCGACCAGACCCCGAAGCTTCTGGAGTACGCCACGGCGGAGTCGTCGGACGTCATCGTCACGATGGGCTGCGGCGACGCCTGCCCCGTGTTTCCCGGTAAGCGCTACGAGGACTGGAAGCTTGAAGACCCGGCCGGGAAGGGCGTCGAGTCGGTCCGCCCGATCCGCGATGACATCCGGACCCGGGTCGAGCAACTCCTGGCCGAGCTGCACACCGCCGCCTGACCCTGTCACCCATCCCCGCCCGCCGACCCCGCCGTCGGCGGGCGGCTGTCCCTGAGCAGGAGCCCTCTCGTGTCCGATCCGCACCCCCTGATCATCATCGGCTCCGGACCCGCCGGATACACCGCCGCCCTCTACGCCGCCCGCGCCAACCTCGCACCCCTGCTCATCGAAGGCAGCCAGTCCGGCGGCGCCCTGATGACCACCACCGAGGTGGAAAACTTCCCCGGCTTCCCCGACGGCATCACCGGCCCCGACCTGATGGACAACCTGCGCAAGCAGGCCGACCGCTTCGGCGCCCAGTTCATCACCGACGACGTCACCCGCGTCGACCTCACCGGCCCTACCAAGACTGTCTGGATCGGCGAGCAACCCCACCAGGCCCGTGCGGTCATCCTGGCCACCGGCTCTGCCTGGCGGCCCCTCGGCGTCCCCGGCGAGCAGGAACTTCTCGGCCATGGCGTGTCCGCCTGCGCCACCTGCGACGGGTTCTTCTTCCGCGACCAGGACATCGCCGTGGTCGGCGGCGGCGACACCGCCATGGAAGAAGCCACCTTCCTCACCCGCTTCGCCCGCAGCGTCACCATCATCCACCGCCGCGACACCTTCCGCGCCAGCCAGATCATGGCCGAGCGCGCGCTGAGCAATAACAAGATCCAGGTGGCGTGGAACAGCGTCGTCGAGGAGATCCTCGGCCAGGACGGCGCCGTGGCCGGGGCCCGCCTGCGCGACGTGCACACCGCCGATACCCGCATCCTGGGCGTCACCGGCGTGTTCGTCGCCATCGGCCACGACCCCCGCAGCGACCTGTTCCGCGGCCAGGTCACCCTCGACGACGACGGCTACGTCATCGTCGACTCCCCGAGCACGCGCACCAACCTGCCCGGCGTGTTCGCCGCCGGCGACCTCGTCGACCACACCTACCGCCAGGCCATCACCGCCGCCGGCACCGGTTGCGCCAGCGCGCTGGACGCCGAACGCTACCTCGCCGCCCTGCCCTGACCGGCGCCGCTCCGCGCTAACCGTCCCGGTCAGCAACCCGGGCCGCGCCGGCGGCGGAATCGTCCCACGGGCTACCCGGCGAGTCGGGCGCTGATGTCAGCGACCGTGGCCTTGGCCGTGCGCCCCGCACCCACCAACGTCGCCGACGCCGACCCCGTCCAGTCCCCGTAGCCCAGCAGGTAGAGGCGGGGCTCCTCCGTCGACCTCGTACCGTCGGTGGGCGCAGTGCCGTGGCGCCACCCGGGCAGCAGCGGCGCGAGGTGGGCGAGGTCCGGCCGGAACCCGGTGCACCAGATGACCGCGTCACACGGCTGCTCGCTGCCATCGGCCCAGCACACGCCGTGCGCGCTCAACCGGGCGATCATCGGACGGGCGTGCAGCACGCCGCGCTCGCGGGCGTCGCGGACGCTGGGCACCATCACGATGTCCCCCAACTCGCTCACCCCGCCCCCAGCGCCGGAGGCCTTCCGGGCGGCCACATCGAACAGCACCCGACCGTCCACGTCATCTGGCATGAACCGCGGCGGACGCCGAGTGACCCACGTGAACTCGGCGACCTGTGACACATCGGCCAGGATCTGCGCCCCGGAATTGCCCCCACCGACGATCACGACCCGCTGCCCACGGAACTCCGCCGGCGAGGCGTAATCGACGGTGTGCAGCTGCCGGCCAGTGAACTCCTCGCGGCCCGGAACGTCCGGCAGGTACGGGCACTGCCACGTCCCGGTCGCGGAGATGACGTACCGGGCCGACCACACTCCAGCGTTGGTCTGCACCTGCAGGTGCGCACCCGTCGGACGCACCTCCCGCACGCGGACCGGCCGGCGCACCGCGAGGTCGTAGCGCTGCTCGTAGGCCCGCAGATAGTCCACGACGTGCCCGGCGCTCGGGAAGTCCTCACCGTCCTGGCCAGGCATACCCCACCCCGGAAGCGGACTGTACAGCGCCGGGGAGAACAACCTCAACGAGTCCCAACCATGCCGCCACGCGCCACCCGGCTGCGACTGGGCATCGAGGATGACGTGATCCAGGCCAGCGCGGCGCAGGTAATAGCCCGCCGCCAGACCGGCCTGCCCGCCCCCGACGACCACCACCTCACACGACCCGGACACTCCCTACCTCCTCGCGCTACAGATCATCATGCCGACACGACCCGAGTGGGCGCGAAAGTCCCCCCGCCCGAGAAGCGACGAAGGTGTCGTACGGCGAAAGCCGCTACCTCCTGCGACGCGGCATCTATGGGCGGCGGCGGTGAATCTCGGCTAAGCGCTGTTCGTAGCTCGTCACGCCGTCACGCCTGAGCCAGTAGACGTTCGGCTGGCGGGCCGACGCCAGCGCGCAGATCCGGGCCAGGTTCAACCGCACCAGCTCGATGATGTGGTCCCGGGCGGCATCACCGGGAAACAGGAACATGTGCACCTTGGCCTTGAGGAAGGCTTGCAGCTCCAGGTCCCGCTTGAGGATGTACTGGTCGCGGCCGAACACCACCCAGCCCTTCTCGCCGATCACCGGCAGCCAGTCCTCGTCCCTGACACCCTGCTCCAACCGTTCCCGGGTGAAGACGGACGCGGGGCTGTGCACCTGGTAGCCGAGGTCGGTAATGCACCGGCGCAGCGACCGGCCGTGCATGTTCTCGTCGATGTAGAACTCAGGCGGCGCGGCCCAGGAGGACGCGTGCGGCGGCTCGGGCGTCGTGGATGTCGATTCCGAACTCGTCCGCGACTGTTTCAGCGCTCTCACCCGCCTTCATCATGCCGGCGACGTCCGCCACCCGGGTTCCCGTCGCAGCGAAAATCGGCTGCCCGAAGGACCGCCGCATGTTGACGACCACCTTGGCTGGCTGCCAGTTGGACAGCGTCAGCTGCTCGGGGATCCCATCGTGGTCGAAGGCGATGTACTCCATGTGATCGGCCACGATCTCCTTGATCACATGCTGGTTGGTGCCACCGACGATCAGCCCTTCGCCCGAGCGGGTTTTGCTGAAGTCCCACAGCACGTCGATGCCGTCAGTGGCCAGCTCGGGTGCGATGAGGACGTACTCACGGCCGAACTGCCGCTGGAGTTCGGTCAGCGCTGGGCGGATCTTCTGCGGACGCACGCCTGCGTTGCGCAGCGCCTCCAGCACGTGTGCCTCGGCTAAAGCGATGAACGTGACCGGCAGGACGTCTGGCCGGCCATCGGCGACGTGCAGCAGGGGACCGCCGCGTTGGTAGCCACGCGCCCACCGGTGAAAAGTCTGTCGCGGGACCCGAAGGTGACGCCCGGCTTGGGCGAGATTGAGGATTCCTTCCGTAAAACGGACATCGCCCATTTCTCCCCCCTTTTTTTGCGTCATGGATTCGCCGTCAGCAGCATTACATACGCGGGGTGGGGAGCGCACCAACGTAGGGATGACGCGCTCTTCGCGGCACGCGCGCCATCTGCGGTCCCAGTAGCGGCCAGTGGCGACTGGGTGAGCCCGCGCAGGAGCGTGCGTCGATCAACCTCTGGCAGAACTGGCGGGCCACCGCTCTTCCTCGCTCAGGCAAGGCGGAGCACTCGGCGAGTGCGAGGAAGCTATCGGAAATTGAATCGACTTCACGTGCCAGAGGCGAGGTCGACGGCGAGGGCGAGGAGGGCTGTGATCGTCTGGAGGACGGCGAGGGTCAACGCGCACAGCGCGATCCGAGCTTCGAACGTCATGCGTTTGCTGGGCGTCTCGGGTACCACTAGTGGCGCGACGCTGTGAGCAACTGCCGGCGCTGGTTGCAGCGGCGGGGGCGCGAACGCTGGCGGGACGATGTGCAACCGGTAGAGCCACGGATCGAGCCAGCCAGCCGCACCGAGGTGGCGAACCCACGCCACCAACTTTTGTCGCTTGTGTTGTCGGCAGCCGACGAGAATCTTGCCGTCCTTGGTGCAGGGCTTCCTGGTGGTCTTGGTCAGGACGAGGCACTGAGCGTCGATCTTGAAGCCGAAGTAGTAGCACACGTACAGAAAGAGAGCCGCCGAGCAGAACAGGATGCAGACGAGGTTCTCCCAAAAGGTGGGCTGCGCGACGGGTTCCGGGTTCGCTGCCAGGAGAAGCACGACAGTGCAATCTACAGCAGGCAACCGACCAGGTTCGGACCGTGACCGCCCGGCAGGTACGCGCCGCGAGGGTATGACCATCGAGGACAGCGACCCGCAGCCATCGCCGTAATCCACGGCCCATATCGGCAAGTTGGCCCACCGGCTGCACCTGTCCGCTTGAGGAATGCCGCCGCCGGCAGAACGGCCCCTGGCCGACCGGCCGCGGCGGATACGCCCAAGACGCGAGATGATCCCGCCATGCGCGATCCTGCCGGGCCGCGCCGCGGTGCTGGGTCAGGTCGTGCTCCCGGTGGTAGCGCCCATCGTTCGTGGCAGGCGGAAGGGCTTCCCCTTGCCGTACCTCTTCCACCTGGTGCCTTCCAAGTCGGCGAAATGCAGGAGCGCCTTCGCGGTGCCGTCTTCCAGTGCGAACGGGATGGGTGGATCCTCGGCCAGCCTCCGGTCTTCGACTTTTACGCTTACACCCCCGGGGGGCACCACCGGTACGCGATCAAGCACTAACTCGCGGCCGTCGCGCAGCATGATCACCACGTCCAGATCGATCACCGCTCGCTGGCCGAAGTTCTGCACGTCGAGCTGGACGCCGCTGAGCCCTCGTCCTCCGCGATCGAAGAGCAGCCGGCTGTAGATGACGGCGCTCGCTTCGGCGAGCCCAGCCTCCTGTCGATCCTCAATGCGCTGCAGGCGCGCTTCCTCATTGCGTTTCCGTTCTTGCCTCAACACCGCGCCCGCAGCAGCAGCGGCCAGCAGTCCGGCGAACACGGCGGCGATGCTGCCCCACGCCTGCATCCAGTCGGTAATCTTGGGCTGCTCTCGGTCGCTCGGCGCCGTGTAGGTCGCCGTTACAGCGACCATGGCAACCAAACTGATCATGACGGCAGCACTGCTGAGCACGATGGCGGCAGCGGCCGCGTAGCGATTTAGAGATCGGGCCTCCACCTGGGCATCTTGCCTTGACCTGCTCCGATTCTTGCGCTGCTGTCAGCTCGACGACAGCAATGCGCGGAGGGTCTCTGCGTGGTGGTGACGCCGTCAGCAGCGAGGTGGTGCCTCTACCAGAACGGCCCGTGCCCGTCTGCCGCAGCGGTTGAACGGTACGTCGAACATCCAGGAGCACCGCCAGTTATGGCATTCTCGGCCGAGGACGAACAGCGACACCGGAGTGGGCCGGCTCGCCGCTCACGTCTTGCTCGACGCCGTCGCCACCTTCGACAGTTCGCGGCCGGATGACGACGCCGGCGAGGTGTTGGATCTGGCCGTCGCGCGCCTCGGCGAGATGGGCTGTGTCACGGCCACCTTCGACGACGCGACGGACACCGCGACCGTCGACGCTTCCCCGCTCGTCGGAGGCACAGCCGTACTGATCAACGCCCTAGTGCAGCGGATCGTGTCGCTGACCGGCCGATCCCGAGAGGAGGTCATGCACCAGAAACGAGAAATTATCGATCAGTCCATCTCACGGGGCGACGGCCGCCTCGTGAGTAATTCACCACCGACGATCTAGTGCCATCCAGGCGGTACGGGCACGGCTGTCCAGTCAGGGTGTCCCTCCCACCGCAACCAAATCTCACGGATCGACGGGGCGCCCCAGGTCGCAACCGATTTGATCGGGATGGAGGCACCGGGCCGGACAGGGTGCGCTCGACTGTCGAGGCGGAGCACACTCTTAGACCGATCTGGATCGAACTCGACGCTGTGGGCTACCTCGGTTCCGATGTTCACGATCGCCCAGTGCCCATCGGCACCTGCTGGTCGTACCTCCCAACCAACCGGCGGTGGCGGTGGCGGGAGAGCCGCTTCGGCGACCGCCGCCTGTCGTTCGGCTGCGGCGATGGCCCGGCGATTCAGTCGGGCCTGGTAATAGGCGACCGCGGTTGCCAGGAAAGCGACGAGGACACCGGACCAGGCCGCGGCAATAGCAGGATCCACGTGCGAAGGTTATCGAGGCGCGTCCAACAGATCATGGAGGTAACGCTGCCTGTCGCGTAACCACCGCCGGCCTCCGCGTCGCGAAACTCAAGGCCGACGTCGAGATTGCCGTGCCGCTCGTCCTCGGTGAGGTCCTCCGCTGCTTCCTCAGTCACATAGACAACGGCTGGTCGCAGGCAACGTGTGCCGTCCCACCTAGGGTGACTAAGGGGCAGTGGCCGTGTGCGGCGCTGCGGGTGGGAGGCTCCGTGGTCACCGCGCGCGGCGAGGCCCCTCGAATCAAGCGCCACCTCGGTCGTGGCACCTGCCTTGTGAGCCGTCCACGCTCGAAGCTAGTCGACGGCTTCCCAGGCCAGCGCATCGGGTCGTTGCCCGCCGCTGGTGAGGAACTGTCGTGCCGCTTGCCGCGCGGTCGTGTTGGTGACGCGGGTGCGTTCGGGCCACGCGTCGGTGGGTGTGCCGGCGTAGTCGAAGGTGAACGTGGGCCCGGGTTCGAGGTCTGGCTGGTATCCCCAAGCGCTGCTGCCGTCGGCAGCGACGTGATAGACGAACGACCGTTCAGGGTGCCCGACGCAGATGTCGAGCATCACGGGAAACTCGCCTCCGCCTGGGGCGATGAGGGTGACGCAATAGGGCAGCTGCTCGGCGTGGGCGCGGCCGATCGTGTCCAGTGTGGCGTCGAGGTCGGCGACGGTGCTGACCGACGCGGCACCGTCGCCGCGTCCCCAGGTGATGTCGATGCTCATCGCCGGATCCCTTCTCCTGTTCCGACGTATAGCTTATGGAGCCATGTCCGGTCGCCGTCGGTGAGGAACACCGTCAGGCGTGTTCCGTGCGGCAGGATCGCGGCGAGGATCTTTTCGCAGACCAGGGGTCTGATCGGATCGTTGCAGGGGGTGTGATTGAGCACGAGCGTGGCCCTTGATGGGCTGCCGGCACGACGCAGCATGGCGGCGGCCTGCGCCTCGGCGTGGTCCATCACGATGGCCTGAGCCAGCGGCGGTTTGAGTCCCACTCCGGCGGCGGGAAGCCTGCCCACCCGGATCTGCCGGCTGCGCAGCCGGCCGTCTGGCTCCGCGGAGAAGTCAGGATCGCGCATGATCGCCCCGTCGGCGAGGAGGAACGCCTCGGTCTTGTCCTGCGGTTCGCTGCGACGTGTCAGACTTGCGGCCGCCCGAAGGACTGCCTGCGGTGGGTCCGCAGGTGCGGGTGGTCGGCGGTTTCCGCCGCCACCCGCGGTCAGTTTCCCAGACCGCCGAGCCCACGCACCCGCGTGAGGATCTCCTCGACCTTGTCCGCTGACTGACCGACCGTTATGCCCGCTCCATCGAGCTGCTGTGAGCTGCGGTCCACCATCGTGGCAGTGCTGTGATCGGCGGCGCCCTGCAGCGCCGCTCGGATCAACGCCCGTGCTTGGTGAAGCTCGGAGCCGGCAGCTCGCATCAGTTCCCGAGCCTGGTCAAGATGCGCTTTGGCTTGAAGAAGCCGACTGATCAACTCTGCCGCACTCACCCCAATCACTGTGCCAGAACATAGACGTGCGCAGGTTCCTGCCATGATTCCACTCGACGACCACCGTGGCGGATCAGGCGGGCACTCCTAGCGCGAGAGGCGTGGGCGGCAGCCGATCACCGACCAGGACACCTATCTCGACTGGTGGCCGTGTGGCGTCGGCTCGCACGAGTTCTGGCAGGACTTCGACGCCGCCGCGGCGCAGGCCGTCGCCGCTGCCGGGCTCGGCCCGTCCGAGCACAATGACGCGGTCTCGTGGCTCACCGAGTCGGCCCTGACGGACAACATCGCGATCGCCGGGCGTCGCGAGAGCCTGCGCAACCGGCTCGACAAGCTGGCCGGCACCACCACCGACCACGAGCAGATTCCCACCATCCCTGACCGCAGCGACCTATGGAGCCTGCGCGGTATGTACCCCGAGCCGGCCTGGGCCATCGCCCGTCCCCACGCCCGACGCACCGCGCAGAGCATCTGCGCCATCGTCGGCTGGGATCCCGAGAGCCCCGCACCGCCCGACGGACACCCGCTGCACGAAATTGGATACCGCGCCTGCCTGCACGCCAGCAAGGCCGCTCTCGTCCCGTACGTCCACGACGCCCACCTACGCGAGATCGACGCCTTCCGTCGTGTCGCCCTCGGCAAGCCGTGGCACCTCATCACGTCATGAGGAAGCTGCGACGGTGGGTGATTCGGTCAGCCGCATGGAGAGCAGCACGTCACACTGTGAACCATTGGTCGCAGTGCCGCTGATCGAACTCCGGGGTTTAGTCAGGTCAGGGTCTGAGTCCAGTCCCGGCCACGCTGGTGTCTCTGTCGGCTATCCGTCACGCTCTGGCGAGCATCACCTTCTCGTAGTGCGATGATCAGGTGGGGCGAGCGCCAGGGGAGTACCGTCGCGAGTCCGGTGCCCTGCTGGGCACGATCGCCGTCGGTCTGGCTATCAACATCGTGACGGCGCGCACGGATAGCTGGCATGGGCCGTGGCGGCTTGTCCTTGACTACGCCTACCTGTGGCTTCCGCTTTGCGTTGTCCTGTGGCTCGGCTGGCGGTACTTCCTGCACCGCCGGACGGCGGTCACGTGGCGGAGCGCGGAAAGCCCGTACCCTGGCCTCGCGCCGTTCACGGGGGAGCGGGCGGGTGTGTTCTTTGGCCGCGACCGCGAGGCAAGCGACGTGCTGCACCGGCTGGAGCGCTCGGGGTCGGCGCCAGCGACGCGGATCGTCGCTATCGTCGGTCCGTCGGGAGTGGGCAAGTCATCGCTGATCCGCGCGGGCGTCATCGCTCGACTACCACGGCGGTGGACTGTGGTGGGTCCGCTTCGCCCGGCTGCCGATCCGTTCATGAGCCTCGCCGCTGCATTGGCGGCTGGCCCGACCGCTGTGCTGCAGACGGCGCGACTGTTGCGCGAAGAAGCCGCCTCCCCGGAAGCCCCACTCCAGGTTGTGCCAAGCTTCCTCGCCGCCGCACGCGGCCCCGTATTGCTCGTTGTCGATCAAGCCGAAGACCTGTACACGATGACCGACGGGCAAGATCGAGCCCAGTGGTGGAGCCTGCTGACCCGGACGCTTACGGTGCTGCCGGAACTTCGCATACTGGTGGCGATCTGGCCCGAGTTCCGCCGCCGGCTCACCGATCAGCAGGCCGGCTTCATCACCCGGCCGGTGGCCATCGGCCTGCTGGACCCGGCCCGCATTCGACAGGCCATCGCGGGGCCTGCCCGGGCTGCTGGACTCACGTTCGAGGACGACCTCATCGACCGCATGACCGCCGACGCCACGGTCGGTGACGCGCTTCCCCTGCTCAGCCACCTGCTACAACGCCTGCACCTACAGTCCGACCGCCAACACGTCACGGTGGCCCAGTACGAACAGGCCGGGGAGGTGGGTGGTGCCATCGCAGCTCACGCCGAGCAGATCTACGAATCCCTCACCGCGCGCTACCCCCAACACACCGTCGACTCTGCTCTGCTGCACGGCATCGCTATGGAAGGCAAGGAAACCGTACGACGGATGATCCGCCGAGCCGACCTCGATACCACCGCCGCCCACATCCTTGAAGAGTTCAGGGCAGCCCGTCTGATCACCGATGTCGAGGACGGCACTTGCCTTGAATTGACCCACGACGCACTGTTCCGCCAGTGGCTACGACTCGCCGCTCTGATCAGCGCCAATGAGGAGCGCCTGCACCGCATCACCCGGCTCGAACACCGCGCGGCAGCATGGCAAGCGAACCCACAGACAGACGACCTCTTACGCGGCCAAACGCTCGCTGATGCCCTGGCGCTGGCAGCCGAGGCGACTCTCTCCACCGCAGCCCGCCAGCTACTCGACGCCTCTCGAGAGACCGATCACCAGGCTCGCGCCCGACAGTCCGAGCGCGTTGCGGAGTTCGCGCAACAGGTGCGTCGACAGGACCACGAACTAGCCGTGACGCTCGCCCACACCGCGCTACACGAGTTGCCACCCACCCCTGCGGCGACGATGACGCGATGGGCCCTGACCGCCACACCGCGAACAAGGCACCTCTCCATTGGACACACCACCGGCATCACCTCCGCGGTCTGGCTGCCCGACAACCAAGGACTGCGCACCGCCGACAAGATGGGCCGCGTCTGCACCTGGGACGACACCGGCCGCCTTACCGGGGTCGCCTTCGCCACTGACTCAGATGCGTGCGGTCACACCCTGCTCAGTGCCACCGGAACCCATGCCCTGACCGAGCACGATCGAGGCGTCATGCTGTGGCGCGTCGCGGACGGCCGCAACCTGGGCAGGCGAAGAGGGAGTCTCCTGACATCGTTCGACTCGGTCTCGTGGGGCGGTGACGTCTGCTTCGCGGGAACGTTCGACTACCGAGCCGTTGACGTCTATCGCTTAGATGATGACGTACCAGGGTTGGTTACGAGCGTCCCAGCCACAAGTGTTCACGCCACGGCATGGTCCCCTCAAGGTGACCGGCTGGCCATCGCCTCAGATGATCTGCTGCTCGTGATCAGCATCGGCGAGCAGACGTCGGAGGTCCTGCGACAGAAGGTAGCGTGGTCAGACCCGGTGTTGTGCTGGGCGCCCGACGGAATTCGCCTCGCGGTCTCAGCCGCTCCGGCGTTCTCAATGCGCCGCTCTGCGACCCTCGCACGGGAACGCCGCACTCTGTGGATCTACGACACCGATACCGGCCAAGCCGCCGAAAGCGTGCCTCCCGGCTTGGCCGAAGCAATGGCGTGGTCGCCCGTCGAGGATGTCATCGCCTACGCCGTGCGTCGAACACGACACCAACACCGCGTGGCGGTGATCGACGTCGCCACGGGACGGACAGTCGAGCGGCGGGCACGTCCTCACCAAATCAGCACGATCGCTTGGTCCTCCGATGGCAAGCGAATCGGCCTGGGAAGCTCATTCCACAAGGTGGAGGTCTGGGATGTTGTCGGCCGAAGCTTTCGCCGCCTGCCCACCGGTAGCCTGCGAGAAGTGTCATGGTCGCCGGAGCACAAACGAGCCGCCGTAAAGCGGACGGGAACGACGCCGGAGATCATCGAAACGGACGAGGCGACGCTCTCGTTGAGGCTCGGAGACGACGACTGCATGTCGATCGCGTACTCGCCGCTAGGTGACCTGGTCGCCACCGCCATGCAAGAACAGGTCACGGTGTGGGACGCGCGATCCGGTGTCCTGCGAGCACAGTGGGGTGCTCGTCCACGACCAATCCCGAAACACACAACGACATCGACGCCATTACCGTGGGTTTACGGACTAGCCTGGTCCGGCGACGGCTCACGGCTGGCCGTCCATACGCATTGCTTCTTCGGCAGAACGCTACCCGCCCTCTCGGTGTGGGACGTGACTAAAGCGCAGCGCCTAGCAGTTCTCGACGGAGGCGAAGAAAGCGGGGGAACGCTTGCATGGTCCCCAGACTCAGGCCTTATAGCGGCGGTCGTCAGCGAACACAGCGTGAGCCTATGGCGAGGAGATAACTACACCCTCGCCCATCAGTGGCAAACCGACGGGGAAGGCGAGGTAGCGGCCCTGGCCTGGTCGAAAGACTCCACCGGACTCGCTGCCGCCGTCGGCAACCAGATCGAGATCTGGAACGTGGTGCAGCGGGACATAAGCATGCGTTGTGTCGGCCACACAGGTGCCGTCCGTCAACTTAGCTGGTCACCCGACGGAAACCTGCTCGCATCCATCAGCGACGATGACACGCTCTACATCTGGTACACCCAAGACGGGCGGTCCCTCGGCGTGCTCGACACGCCAGACGGGATTGTTAGCAGCCTGTCCTGGCAAGACACCCTCATTGTCACCTACAACGACGGCAGGATCCTAAGCTGGGACGTATGCGGTGACCACGCGAACCGCTCGGTCGAAGACCGAGAACCGCGAGCGCTGACTGCCGAAGAACGCGAGCGATACGGGCTGCCGTCAGCGTCGACCGACTGAGACTCGCCGGGACGCGAGCGGGTCGACTTTAGCTTGATGGCCACGCGTTCAAACCTGCCACTCGATGATAGAGCGAGGCGCCAGACAAGCAGAGACCGATGCGCCCGAACTGCTATGCATGGTTGCGGAAGGTGATGAGCGCGCCGGCTTGAGTCAACCCTGGCCGTACCGTAATCTATGAGCATGTGCACCCTGAAATGGTGCTCATATGATGCGTACAAGAGTTCGAATCCCCCCTCGGACACGACCCATAGGCCCACGGTGCGCGCTGAGATCGGTTTCAGCGTGCACCGTTTGCGCTTCCGGGTGGTATGTCAGCCGTAGGCCCAGCTGGCGGTAGATCTCGGCTTTGTCGGCGGGGTCCGCGTCGCGGAGCACGGTGACGATGTTTCCAAGGGCCTCGACCAGCGTGATGATCTCTGCCTGGGTCATTCGGCGTGGTGAGCAGGGCTTCCTGGACGGTGACCTCTTCGGCGAACCCGGAGGTGTCAGACGGTTAGCTCCCGACTGTCAGTCGGACGCCGTCTGCTCGTGTCGATGCGGAGTTCGCGCCGGCTGCGATGATCAAGAAGGTTGGCCGATAAGCCACGAGCACGCACTTGTCACCATCCGTCGGCGGATCCAGTCGTGCAGGTCGGCGGGGTGCGGGTTGGCGGCGGATAGCCAGATGGTGAAGTAGGCGGTTTCGCGGCTGGTCATGCCGCTCGCTGTCGTGGTGTACCTGCTCAACGCGCTGCGACGGAGGACGGGTCGTCTCCGACCGGTGAAGCTTCAGTTGGGTGGGTGCCAGAAGGAAGCCGAAGGTCAGCGCTAGTCTGATGTTTCCTGCGTGCGGAATTTCTCTTCCATTGCCTGCAGCCGGGCATGCCGAGCGGCCTTTCTTTCCTCCGTGCGCGGGATGGGTCTCGGCCTGCGCGGGGCGCTTCTCAGTCCGGCGCCGAAGGTGTCGGTGTGTTTGAGGCTGGTCTCCGTTGCTGGTTGTGCCGGCCATGCCACCACCAGGTAATCCTCGACCGGCTCGAGTGCACCCAGATCGACGGCGATGTCGCGGCCGCGGGCGTGTATCCGGATCCGGTAGCTTCCCGGTCCTGACCGTGTCAGGACCGGGAGCTCTGGGGCATCGTTCATCACGCCGGAGACCACCATCCGGCCGGCGGGTGCGTGTACCGAGGTCTCGACGATGTCGTCCCAGCCGACGATGTCGGTGGTAGCCGGAGGCGCATCCCTGGCATCTACGGTGACTTGCACGAAGCCGGAACTGATGCCGGTGAACACCACTACGCCACCGGGATGGGTCGAGATCAGGCCGTTGTCATACGTGAGTGGTGGGCCGAGGACGGTGCCGGTATCGACAAGATGGAACATGTGATCGGTGACCGGCACCGCACCTCGTTGGTTCACCACCGGATCATATTCCGCCCCTACGGGGTGATCCAGACATAGAACGGGTCCGCGTTGAATATCCGCTGATCGATGTAGAAGCTGCCGAGAGCGCTGCCACCCTCACTGTTCTGGGTGTTGTCGATCATGCAAGCGCTGTACCCCGACGGTCCCGTCCCGGCCGGGAGTGGCACTTGACATCCGCCGAAGGTGCGGCCCGGGCCGCCGCCGCCCGTGGCCGCGCCTTGCTGGCTGGACTGGAACGGATACTCGTCACAGCTGAGCCCGGCCGGTCGCGGGTAGCTGCTCGGGCAGGAGCGGTTGTAGTTCGAGGTCTGCTGGGCGGCGTTCACCAGGCGGTTGAGTGGCGCCGGGTGAGACAGACCGTAGCTGGGGTGCGAGCCGGGTAGCCCAGAGTCCTGTGCGGCCAGGATGTGCCATGCGAGTTCTTCGTATGCCGAGGAGACGCTGTAGATCATGGCTGGCGGGATGTCTCGAATGATGCAGCCAGCCACGGTGTTGTTGCCAGGCAGGTTGTGATCGCAGCGGGTCACCGGTGGGGTGACGGTTACCGGAGTCGACGGGGCCACCCAGGACGGGTTGACGAAGTAGTAGGACCAGGTGGCGGTGGCGGTGCCGACCGAGCCGCGGGTGGTGGCGGTGGACCGGAAGAACGCCTCTCCTTCGACCTGGTTGGTGGTGGTCACGGCCTGCGGCAGGAAGTCGGAACTGTTGACGGTGCAGGCGCCGGTGCACGTGGCGGTTCCCTGGGCCAGGGTGCCGCCGATCGAGCCCCAGCCGCCATACATGTCAATCATGATTTGGTAAGCGAAGGTGGGGATGGTCGACGAGGTGTACTCGAAGGCGTACTCGTCGAAGTAGATCTGCCCGATGATCGCGCCGGTGTTCACGTTGATCACGTCGAGGGTAAGGTCCCGGACCGCGCAGATCATTTCGCGGGTCTC